>NZ_CP082277.1 GCF_023746615.1 Grimontia kaedaensis
CGACAGGTACGACGGACGGTTCGACTTCGGGCGGTACAGACGGCTCAACCACAGGTACGACCGACGGTTCGACTACCGGCGGCACCGACGGATCGACTACAGGTACGACGGACGGTTCAACCACGGGTACGACAGACGGTTCGACTACCGGCGGTACTGATGGCAGCACCACAGGTACCACCGATGGCTCGACCACGGGCGGTACTGACGGCTCAACCACTGGTACGACAGACGGTTCAACGACTGGCGGTACTGATGGCAGCACCACAGGTACCACCGATGGTTCGACCACCGGCGGTACGGATGGCACCACTGACGGCTCAACGACAGGTACGACGGACGGTTCGACCACGGGCGGTACTGACGGCAGCACTGACGGCTCAACGACGGGTACGACCGACGGTTCTACCACGGGCGGTACTGACGGCAGCACTACAGGTACGACCGACGGTTCAACCACCGGCGGCACAGACGGCTCAACGACGGGTACCACCGACGGTTCAACTACGGGCGGCACCGACGGCTCGACTACAGGTACCACCGACGGTTCAACTACGGGCGGCACCGACGGCTCAACCACAGGTACGACGGACGGTTCGACTACCGGCGGTACGGATGGCTCCACCACGGGCACCACCGATGGTTCAACTACGGGCGGTACAGACGGCTCGACTACAGGTACCACCGATGGCTCGACCACGGGCGGTACGGATGGCACCACCACAGGTACAACAGACGGTTCTACCACGGGCGGCACCGACGGCTCAACGACAGGTACGACGGACGGTTCGACCACCGGCGGTACTGACGGCTCAACCACAGGTACGACGGACGGTTCGACTACGGGCGGCACAGACGGCTCGACTACAGGTACCACGGACGGTTCGACCACCGGCGGTACCGACGGGTCAACCACAGGTACCACGGACGGTTCGACTACCGGCGGTACGGATGGCACCACCACGGGCACCACTGACGGCTCAACGACGGGTACGACTGACGGTTCAACCACAGGCGGTACCGACGGCTCGACTACGGGCGGTACTGACGGCTCAACGACAGGTACGACGGACGGTTCGACTTCGGGCGGTACAGACGGCTCAACCACAGGTACGACCGACGGTTCGACTACCGGCGGCACCGACGGATCGACTACAGGTACGACGGACGGTTCAACCACGGGTACGACAGACGGTTCGACTACCGGCGGTACTGATGGCAGCACCACAGGTACCACCGATGGCTCGACCACGGGCGGTACTGACGGCTCAACCACTGGTACGACAGACGGTTCAACGACTGGCGGTACTGATGGCAGCACCACAGGTACCACCGATGGTTCGACCACCGGCGGTACGGATGGCACCACTGACGGCTCAACGACGGGTACGACTGACGGTTCAACGACTGGCGGTACGGATGGCAGCACCACAGGTACTACCGATGGCTCGACTACGGGCGGTACTGACGGATCGACTACAGGTACCACTGATGGTTCAACAACCGGCGGTACAGACGGCTCAACGACGGGTACGACGGACGGTTCAACTACGGGCACCACTGATGGTTCAACCACTGGTGGCACTGACGGATCGACCACAGGCACCACCGACGGTTCAACAACCGGTGGTACCGACGGATCGACTACGGGCAGCACAGACGGCTCGACTACAGGTACCACGGACGGTTCGACTACGGGCGGCACAGACGGCTCGACTACAGGTACCACGGACGGTTCGACCACCGGCGGTACCGACGGGTCAACCACAGGTACCACGGACGGTTCGACTACCGGCGGTACGGATGGCACCACCACGGGCACCACTGACGGCTCAACGACGGGTACGACTGACGGTTCAACCACAGGCGGTACCGACGGCTCGACTACGGGCGGTACTGACGGCTCAA